>NZ_JBEOXE010000009.1:143437-183666 GCF_040296485.1 Streptomyces sp. NPDC002138
CCGTACCGGACTCGTCCGCACCGGACTCGTCCGCACCGGGCACCTGCGTACCGGGGGCCCGTCCCCACCAGGAGTCGTCGTCAGAACGCCGTTGGTTCCCAATAGACAGTGAACTCTTTACCGCTGTAGGGGACTGGACAGGCCGGCGAGCACCCCGGACGGTCACCCGGGGGCGACGGCGTCGACCACCGCTTGGGCACGCTGACAAGAGAGTTCCACGTTGGGGGCCGGGGAGCCATCGGCGCTGGCGCGGCCGGTGGCTTCCCCGAACGCCGCAGCACCGCCCCCCTCTGCGACATCGGCTGGGCCGCCGTCGGCGACGGCGCCCTGGACCTTGAGGCACCCCGCACATCACTCGCGCGGGCGGCGCACGCCTCCGCCGTCCGTTCCTCCACTGCGGACGGCTCCCCGATCGGCAGTGGAGGAACGGACGGCCCGGCGACAGCGCACCGACCGAAGACTGCTGGGCCACGTGTGCGAGTTCATGTGCCAGCAGGCGGCGTCCGTCGCGGGTGTGCGGGGCGTAGCGGCCGGCTGCGAAGACGAGGTCCCGCCCCACGGTGTAGGCCGATGAGTCCAGGCGCGTTCAGCACGTCGTGGACAACGGGAGGAGCGAACATCTGGCGGCGCGCTCCGTTGGTTGTGGATCGCCGCAGCGTCGTGAGGTGCTCCTCGTCGTGACACCCCGATGTCGGACAGGCATGTCCTCCGCAGCGCCTCAGGACGGGAGCGCTCACGGCCCCTGCGGTCTTTGGCGCCCGGACCGGTTCCCGCACGTGCATCACGCTGCCTCCTCGCCAGGGAAGGGTGCGCCGCGCCGCACCCGTCCAGTAGTGCACGCCGCATACGGTGCGGCACGTGCTGCACCGTATGCGGCATCAGGCATCAGGCATCAGGCATCAGGCATCAGGCATCAGGCATGAGGCATGAGACATGAGCACCGGCGGGAGGAGGCAATCTCTCCGGTCCCTCGATGGGACGCCACCGGGACCGGTCAGTTGAGCCGCAGCAGCGGGGTGTCCGTGCTGAGGACGGTCCGCAGGGCGGGGATGTCCGCCCAGGTCAGGCCCAGGGTGCGGGCCGCGTGGCGGAGGGTGACGTGGTCGGCGCCGTCGGCCGCCGCGCGCAGCGCCCGCACCACCCCGTCCCGGTCGAGGAGGCCGATCCCGCCGACGGCCGGCTCCTGCCGGGGCGTTCGGGCGCGTTCGCTCTCCAGCCCGGGAATGCCGGTGAGCCGGTGGGAGAGGTCGGCGGCGGCGGTCAGGGTCGCCGGATGCTCCTCGACGAGGGCCCGGGCCACGGGATTGTGGCCGATGGCCTCCTGGAGCGGCAGGGAGTACAGCCGCGGGGAGGCCTCCGTGAGCGCGATGACGTGGTTGACGGTGCGCACGGTGCCGCGGGCGCCGTGGAGGGCGGCGGCCCAGAGCGCGGAGGCCTCGGAGGGATGCCAGGCCAGTGCGCGGGCGGCCGCCGCCGTCGCGTCCCGGTCGGGGACGCGGGACGGGCTCGTGGCGAGGCGTTGGAGGAGGACCCGTTCGCCGATCTCCCCGTCGAGGCCGGGTCCGGCGACGTGCACGGTGGTGGGGATCCCGGTGAGGTGGCAGGCGGCGAGGGTGAGGGCGTCACCGAACGGGCTGCACAGCCCCGGCTCGTCGCCGTGGGTCAGGACGTCGCCGCCGATGTCGGCGACGTGGATCCGGCCGCCCGCCGCGGCGGCCATCGACGCGATCTGCCGGGCCAGGGAGGAGAGTCCGGGGCCGGGGTCGAGGAGCAGCAGCCGCGCCGGCAGGTCCCTGGCGAGGGCGGGCATCGTGGACCCGGCCGGCGGGCGGGCCCGGGTGGCCGGGGTGAAGGCCGCGAAGCCGCCGCCCCGGCCGCCCCCGGCTTCGTGGACGAGCCCGTCGAAGTCCCCTTCGCCGAGCGGGCTGGAGGTCGGGTCGACCTCGGGGCGCTCCCACGCGTAGGTGGCGATCAGCGGCGGGCGGGCAGGAGCGGCCGGGTCCGTCGCGAGGGCGCGGGCGACGACGAGGGTCCCGACGGGATCCCCTCCGCCGCCCGCCGCGATGTACAGATCGCTCACGCGGCTCCCTCGCGCTCGCGCAGGTCGATGCCGGTGATCCGGACCGGTGTCGCTCCCATGTTCTTCTGCGCGCGCTTGTTGGCCGCGTGCAGCTGCTCGTAGTACGCGCGGTCGAGGTCCTTGACGGACTCGGAGTAGAACATCCAGGAGAGCACGTCGCGGTACTTGAAGCCCTTGGGGGTCAGCTGGACGCGCCGGCCGAGGCGGTGGATCAGCCCGTTGGATTCGGCGGCCTCCAGGATGGGTTCGAACTCGGCGGCGTGCTTCTGGTAGCCGAAACGGTCGAGCTCGCCGAGGTCGAGGTCGAAGGTGTCGAGGACGAGGCGCTTGCGGACGATCTCCTCGGCGGTCAGCTCGAAGCCGGTGACGGGCGCGAGTTCGTGGTTCTTGGCCCTCGCGATGTAGTCGGCCACCTCGGCCGCCGACGGCTTCACGCTGCCGCACATGTAGTCGAGCACGCTGGTGTACGAGCGGGCGCCGACGCCGAGGCCGAGCAGGGGCACGCCGTGGAAGGTGAGCACCTTCTGCGCGTAGCCGCCGCGCCCGGGCTTCTTGTAGCGCACGGAGCCCTCCTGGACGTAGCCGTGGTCGAGGAAGACCTGGCGGGCGTAGTCGTAGCGCTCGTACAGCTCGGGCTGCCACATGTACTGGTAGGCGCCGGTCCTGGAGAACCAGGCGTCCGGCCGCACCGTGAGGAAGTACGTGCTGATGGTGGTGGGTTGGAGCGCGGCCAGCTCGTCCACGCTCTGGCGCCAGGTCTCGGGGGTCTGACCCGCGAAGCCCATGATCAGGTCGGTGGACAGGTCCGGCAGGCCCAGTTCCTGAGCGGTGCGGACGGCGCGTCGGATGACGTCCTCGTCTTCGCCGCCGCGGCCGGCCTCGCGGATCTCGCGCGGCACGAGGGACTGGATGCCGACGTTGGCGCGGGTGAGGCCCATGTCGATGAGGGCCTTGAACTCCTCGGGAGCGTCGGCGATCGACGACGGTGTGGCCTCCACGGCGACCTCCTCCGCCGTGGAGCGCCAGTTGGGGTAGATCTCGCCGATGGTGGCGAAGATCTGCTCGAAGTGGCGGGGCTTGAGCAGGGCGGGGGTCCCGCCGCCGATGTATATGGTGCGCAGCCGCCGGGCCTGGATGATCTCCGCGTGATCGCGGATCTGCGTACAGAGGGCGTCGGTGTAGGCGTCGTAGACGTCCTCGTCCGTGCTGATGATGGTGTAGAGGTTGCAGAACCCGCATTTGCGGTCGCAGAAGGGCACGTGCAGATAGAGGTTGAGCTCGGGAACCTGGTAATTGGCGAGGTCCGCCGCCCACACGTCGGAGACGGTCCATTTGCCCGCGGGCAGCGGGCGGTAGGTGGAGCGGGGCGGGTACGAGTACTGGTAGGGCGGGATGACGCCCTGTTCGATGTGGTCGGCGAGCTCCTGGTGCAGCCTGCTGGTCACGGTGTGCCTTCCGGTACGGGTACGGGCGCGGGTTCACCCAGCCTGGCGATCCGACCACGGGCCGCCCTTCGGGGCCCATCGGGTGGCCGCACCAAATACCGTCGACCTACTGGCCAGTTCATTGTGTATTGCTCCAAAAGGGCGTGCTGTGCGGCGAGTTGATTTCGTCGGTCAGGCCCATAGCCGCAGCTCCGGGCCCACGGCTTTGCTGGGGGCATGAAATTCGGGGCGGGCCCGCACGGGCCGGGAGTGCTGGTGATCGAGCCGATGGGGAACGCGGGGCAGTTCCTCGTCGAGGCGGCCGAACGGCTGGGGGTGCGCCTGTTCGCGGCCACTCACCAGGAGGTCCACGACGGCTACCCGCAGTGGCTGCGGGCCGCGCTCGCGGGACTCTGCGCGACGGACCTGACCGACACCCCGAAGGCGCTGGGGGACATGGAGGCCTTCTGCCGTCAGCACGCCATCGCCGGTGTCGCCCCCTGCTTCGAGCTGTTCACCCCGCTCGCCGCGCTGCTCGCCGAGCGACTGGGCCTGCCCGGAAACGATCCCCGGCTCGCTCGGGCGGCCCGCAACAAGATCCTGATGGGCGAGGCGTTCGCGGCCGCAGGGATCCCCGCCCCGCGCTGGGCGGTCGCGCACGACGGCGCCGAAGCCCACCGGGTGGCTCTGGAAAACGAGTTGGGCTGGCCCCTGGTCGTCAAGCCCGCCGAGCAGGGCGGCTCGTGGGGCGTGTCCGTGGTCGAGGGCCCGGACCAGCTCGCCGAGGCCGTCGCCGCCGCCCGGCAGTACACGCACGCCCAGCCGCACGGCCTGGAGCTCGACGCGCGGGCCCTGATCCAGGAGTACGTCCCCGGGGAGGAATACTCCTGCGACACGGTGGCCGCGGACGGGGTGGCCTACCCGCTGCCCGTCGTCGCGAAGGACACCACCGGGGGCCGGTACCGCATCGAGACCGGGCACACCTGCCCCTGCGGCCTGCCCGCGCCGCTGGTCAGAAAGGTGCAGCACGCCGCGGCGCGCGCGGCCCTCGCCGTCGGCGTCCGCAACGGGATCGCGCACACGGAGGTGAAGATCCCGCCGGGCTCGGACACGCCGTACGTGATCGAGACCGGCGCCCGGCTGCCGGGGGACAACCTCTGCGAGGTCGTCGAGACCGCGACGGGCGTGAGCGAGGCGGTGGCCCACCTCCAGGCCGTGCTCGGCCTGCTCCCCGACACCGTCCCCTCCCGTACGGACGCGGCCTCGATCCGCTTCCTGCTGCCGGACCGCGGCGGGGTCCTGCGCCGGGCGGTCATCGCGGACCTGCCCGGCACGCACGGCGAGGTACACCTGCGGCCCGGGGAGGTGGTGCCCGAGCCCACGGATTCGATGTGCCGCGTCGGGCACGTCGTGGCGCGCGCGGAGACGGCCGACGAGGCGCGCGGGCTGGCCGGCCGGGCGGCCGCCCGGTCCCGCGTGGAAGTGGGCTGAGGCAGATGCGGAAGATCGCCTTCCTACGGTCCGTACGCATCCAGCGCGCCGACCCCTACATTCAGCAGGCCGTGCGAGCGCTCGCCGACGACGGGATCGCGTCCGGGCTGTTCCACACCAGCGGCGCCGCCGGTGACGAGGACTTCCCCGGCCACCGGCAACGGCTCGACCGCGGGGTGACGCCACGGGAACTCGCGGACGCGGTCGCCGCCTGGGGAGCGGATGCGGCGGTGTCGATCTCGCTGCCCTGCGAGAACGCGCTGCGCGACGCCGCGACGAAGGAGCTCCTGGACGCCGCCGGCATCGCGACGGTCATGACCCCGCTCGCGGCGACGATGCTGCTGGTGGACAAGTGGGAGACCAAGCAACGGTGCAGGCGGGCCGGGCTGCCGGTGCCCGACGGGTTCCGCGTCGACTCCGACCTGCTGGCGGGGCGGGGCCTCGCGGTGCCCGGCTACCGGGACGCCCTGCGCGCGCTGGCCGATCGGACCGGATACCCGCTGATGTCGAAACCCGTATGGGACTCGACCAGCATGGGCATCCGCACCCTGCACTCACCCGCCGACCTCGACGCGCACTTCGACGCGCACCTCGAACCCGGCCCCGGGGCGGTGTCGGCGGTGGTGGAAGAAGTCGTCGAAGGCGATCTGTGCAGCGTGGACATCGTCGGCAGCCCCGGCTCCTACCAGGTCCTGCCTCCCTGCTGGACCGGACGGGCCGGCCCGGAGCCGGTGTTCACCTTCGCGGACCTGCGCTGGTGCGGCCCGCGCCCGCAAGCGGACGCCGCCTTCGCCGAAGCGGCCCACACCCTGGTCGACTTCTGCACGGACCTCGGCGTGTACGGGTCGGTGAACGTCGACATGATCTACACCGGCGGCCGGTTCGTGGTCCTGGAGGTCAACCCGCGCATCGGCGGGGCCACCACCCTCTCGTGCGCCGCATCCGGCACCAACACCTTCACCTCCCTCACCCGGATGGCCCGCGGCCTCCCCCTCACCGCGGGCGCGGTCCCACGGGTGGGCTGGGCGATCGAGTTCCTCGCCGGAGACGGCGTCCCGGCGGAGGTGGTGGCCGAACTCCGGCGGCGCGTGCGGGTGGTCACCGCGCACGAGCTGGTGATCGACGGGGCCTCCCACGGAGACATCGTCGTGATCACCCTCGCCGAAGGCGAGGAGAACCGGACGGTCGAGGCCCTGACGGAGCTGCACGGGACGACCGGCTTCCCCGCGGCCGACGTCCTGGGCAAGATCACCTCCCTGCTGAACCGGTGAGCGCCAACACCGGAACCCGCCGCCCGCGCACCGCGTCGGAGCGCCTCGGCCTGCCCGCACTGCGCGGGCACGGCCTCTTCGTCATCGGCAACCTCGTCGACTCCGTCGGCAACGGCATGCTCCTGCCGCTGGGACTGCTGTACTTCACCGACGTCCAGGGACTGCCCCTGGCGCAGGTGGGCGCGGCCATGACGGTCGGTCAGGCCATGGCCCTGCCCGTCACGTTCCTCGCCGGACGCCTCATGGACCGGGTCGGCCCCCGACGCGTCGTGGTGTGGGCGAACGTCCTTTCCGCCGCCGGGTTCGCCCTCTTCCTGCTCGCCCGCGATCCGTGGCACATCGCCGGCGTGTACGTGCTCGTCCAGGCCGGCATCAACATGTACTTCACCGCACAGCGCACCCTGATCACGCACGTCACCCGGGCCGACGAACGCCGTGCCTGGTTCGCGTTCACCGGCTCGCTGCGCAACATCGGGCTCGCCGCCGGCTCCGCCGCCGCGGCGGGCGCCCTGACCGTGTTCGGGAACGGCTCGCTGCGCTGGATGATCGCCGTCGACGCGGCCACGTACCTGCTGGCCGCCGCCTGCTTCGCCGCGCTCCCCACCACCGCGCCCGAACCGGACGCCGCCCCGCCGAGCGCCCTCGGGACCCGGGCCGACCACACCCGCCGCTACGTCCTGCTCGTGGCCGTCAACCTCCCCTACGTCCTCGCCCAAGCCGTCCTCGCCGTCCTCGTCGCCGTCTACACCACCCGCGCCCTCGGGCTCCCCGCCTCGGCGGCGAGCATGCTGTTCGTCATCAACACCGTGATCGTCTCGGCGTGTTCGACGATCGTCACCGCACACGTGGCGCCCAAGGCGCCCCGCCGCGCGGTGGCCGTCGGATACCTCGTCCTGACCGTGGGGATGGCGGTGTTCGCGCTGCCCGCCCTGCCGCGGGCCGCCGCCACCGCCTGGGTGGCCCTCATCGCGGCGATCACCCTCTTCAGCGTGGCGGAGATCCTCCTGGGGCCTGCCCTGAGCGAGCTGTCGGTGAGCCTCACCCCGCAGGCGGCCGGAGGCTTCACCCAGGGCCTGTACCAGTTCTCCTGGGCCGCCGGCATGGTCGCCGCTCCCGCCCTGTTCACCCTGCTCCTGGAGGCGGACCCCCGCTACCCGTGGGGTGTGGAAGCCCTCGCCTGCCTGCTCGGCGCACTCGCCGCGCCCGCCCTCAAGGCCCCCGACCGCCACCGCCGAAGGAACCAGAGTTGATCGCGAGCACCATCGAGTCCCTCCACGAGGTCCCCGTCGCCGAGTGGGAACACCTCGCCCGGCCCGCCGGCCTCTACCTCTCCCACCGGTGGCTCGCCGGCGAGGAGAAGGACCCCACCGCCACCCGTGCGTACGCGCTCGTACGCGACCTCGACGGCGCCCTGCTCGCCGCCGCCCCCCTCTCCCTCGTGCACGAGGAGCCGAACGACAGCTACCAGCCCGAGACCGTGCTGCCCCCGCACCTGAGGCCCCGCGTGATCGCCGGAGCGCGGCGCGGCTACCACAACACGCCGCTCACCGCCCCCGGCCTCGACCCCGGCCGACGGGACGCCTGCCTCACCCGTCTCCGGGACGCCGTACGCCGCTTCGCCGAACACCACGGCACGACGCACTGGTGGCCCTACCTCACCACCGGCGCCACCGCCCTGCTCGCCCCCCTCTACCCGGACCCCGCCCTCCACCTGGAGGACGACGCCCTCATCCCCCTCCCCGGCACGGGCATCGACGACTACGTCTCCTGCCTGCGCCGCCAGCGCCGCTCCGGCATCCGCAGCGAACGCCGCGACTTCGCCGCATCCGGCCTCGAGGTACGCCGACAGTCCCTCGCGGACTGCTTCGAGGACGCCGGGTTCCTCCTCGCCGGACACCAACAGGATCACGGGCACGACCGGGACGGCGTCGACGCCATGACCGGCCTGCTGGAACGGCAGGCCATGGCGATGGGCGGCGAAGCGCGCGTGATCGCCGCCTACGACGGACACCGGATGATCGGATTCTGCCTCTACTACCACTACGGAAGCACGACGTGGATCCGCGCATCGGCCCACGACCGCCACCACCCCGCGCCCCACCTGTACTTCAACCTCACGTACTACCTGCCCATCGAGGACGCCTACGTCCACGGCACGACCGCCCTGCACGTGGGCATGGGGACCATCCGGGCCAAGCGCCTGCGCGGCGCGGCCGTATCCGGCCTGCACGCCCTGGTCGACCCGCCGCCCGCCGGGCCGCGGTGACGGAGCCGCCGTGGGCGGCGCCCGGCCGCCCACGGGCCGGCCTCAGCCGAGGTCGTGGTCGCGGTCGTGGTCGCGGTCGTAGTCGTCGTCGTAGTCGTAGTCGAAGGTGTACGCGACGGACGGCTCGCCCTGCCGTGCGGTGAAGCCGCCCGAACCGCGCAGCCCGGTCAGCTCGCCGGTGCCCGAGCCCGGCACCACCTCGAAGGTGCAGTGCACGGTTCCGTCGGGGTCGAAGGACCCGCGCTCCTCGACCGCGAAGCCGCCCTCGCGGCCGTCGAGACTGCCCCGCAACACCTCCATGCCGGCGAACGTACCGGTCATCGCGCTGACGTAGGTGATCGTGTAGTCACAAGTGGTGTCCGCGGCCTCGATGCCACCGGTGAAGGTGTTGACGACGGAGGCCCGGGCGAGCTTCGGGTGTGCCCCGCCCGCACCGAGCGGGCGCTCCTTCCAATCGGCGGCGGTGAAGTGGCCGGTGGTCTGCACGCGCATGGTCGTCCTCTGGTCCGGCCGCACGGTCCTGCCCGCGCGGTAGGTGAACAGCCTGACCGCCGTACCTGACATCTCTTGTCAGGTACGGCGCGACAATGGCTCCATGCGTGCCGACCGGCTTCTCTCCCTGCTCCTGATGCTCCAGAACCGTGGCCTGATGACGGCCCCCGAACTGGCCGCCGCACTGGAGGTGTCCGTCCGCACCGTCTACCGCGACGTCGAGGCGCTCGCCGCCTCGGGCGTCCCGGTCCTGGCCGAGCGAGGACCGTCCGGCGGGTTCCGGCTGATGGACGGCTACCGCACCCGGCTGACCGGGCTCACCGACGCCGAGGCCGGGTCGCTCTTCCTCACCGGAGCCCCGGGCCCGGCGAACGACCTGGGCCTGGGCGCGGAGTTGGCGACCGCCCAGCTCAAGCTCCAGGCGGCGCTCCCCGCAGCCCTGGCCGACCGGACCCGGCGCGTCCAGGACCGCTTCCACCTGGACGCGCCGGCCTGGTTCCGCGACGCCGACCCGGTGCCCCACCTGGCGGCGCTCGCCCACGCCGTATGGGAACAGCGCGCGGTGCGCACCCACTACCGGCGCTGGCGCGGCGAGATCCACCGCGACCTGCACCCGCTGGGCCTCGTCCTCAAAGCGGGCATCTGGTACGTGGTGGCGCTGGGGGAGGGCTCCGTCCGGACCTACCGCGTCGCGCGGTTCCTTGCGGTGGAGACCCTGGCGGAAACCTTCGAGCGACCGACCGGCTTCGCCCTGGCGGCCTACTGGGAGCACTCCTCCCGGCGCATGGAGGCCGCGCTGCACCACGACACCGCCCGCCTGCGGGTCTCGCCCGGCGCGGCGCGGCTGCTGCCCATGCGGTTCGGCGCGGCGGGCCGGCGCGCCCTGGAAGGGGCCGGACCACCCGACCACCAGGGCTGGGTGGAGGTGCAGCTGTCCGTGGAGACCCCCGCCGTGGCGGTCGGCGACCTGCTCGGGCTCGGCGCGGATGCGGAGGTCCTCGACCCCCCGGAACTCCGCGCCGCCGTCGCGGACACCGCCCGCGCCCTGACACAGCGCTACGCGCCGCCCCCCGAATGAGACCGGTGCACCGCGGGTCCGCGGGAACATCGCTGATCACGCGTTCCCTTGTCCGGTGGGGTGACCATGTGGCGCCGTGCTCGTTGGCGGTGGGTGATCACCCTTCTCAGGCGGGCTCTGTCCCCGACCTCCTTCCCGTCCGACACGACTCCGCAAGTAACGGCGTTTCACGCGCACTTGTCCGGCCCCGCCGACCGAACGGCTCTGCGTGAGCTGCGTGAGCTGCGTGGGGGCCGTGACCTGTGCGCCGACCGCTTGGCCGGAGCCTCCCGGTGATCCCGACGCAGGGGATGCGGACCGTCAGGGACGTGCGGGCCGCCAGGGACGTGCGGGCGGTGGTCGTGGGAGCGGGGTTCTCCGGGATCGGGGCCGCCGTACGGCTTCGCGAGGCAGGGTTCGACGACGTCCTCGTTCTGGAGAAGGGGACGCAGCTCGGCGGCACCTGGAGGGAGAACACCTACCCGGGCTGCGCCTGCGATGTGCCCTCGACCCTTTACAGCTATTCGTTCACGCCGGACGCGGCCTGGAGCAGGATCTTCGCCGGGCAGCGGGAGATCCTCGCCTACCTGCGGGCGACCGCCGAGCGGTACCGGCTCGGTGACGTGCTGCGTTGCGGCGTGCAGGTGCGGGGCGCGCGGTGGGACGGGGCAGCCGGCCGCTGGCTGCTGGAGACCAGTGACGGGCCCTACAGCGCGGAGGTACTGGTCCTGGCCACCGGCCCATGGCACGTCCCGCGCCGCCTCGAGGTCCCCGGGATCGAGGACTTCGACGGCCCCGTGTTCCATACCGCGGGGTGGGACCACGGCGTCGACCTGACCGGGCGGCGGGTAACTGTGGTGGGTGGCGGTGCCTCCGCCGTCCAGATCGTCCCGGCCGTCGAGGCGCGGGCCGCGGCCGTGAACCTCTTCCAGCGCACTGCTCAGTGGGTGCTGCCCAAACCCGACCTGCCGGTACCCGCGGCGCTCAACCGGCTGGTGGACCACGTCCCCGGCGCGCGCAGCGTCCTGCGCGCCGGCCAGTACGCCCTGCAGGAGGGCTTCGGTTACGCCTTCCGTCACCCGCGGGCCGCCCGCCTCCTCGAGGTCGGCGCCCGCGCACACCTACGCCTGGCGGTCCGCGACGGACGGTTACGCAGGCACCTGACCCCCGATTACCGGCTGGGCTGCAAGCGTCTGCTGACGTCGAGCACCTTCTACCCGGCTCTGTCGCAGCCGCACGTGCGCCTGCATCCCACCGCCGTGAGCGCAGTACGCGGCAACACGGTCATCGGTGCGGACGGCACCACCGTCCGCACCGACGTGCTCATCGAAGCCACCGGCTTCCGCGTCGGCGAGCTGCCGCTGGCCACGGCCCTGCACGGCGCGCACGGCCAGACGCTCCACGAAGCCTGGGGCGGTGCACCGCAGGCGTACCTGGGCACCACCGTGAGCGGCTTTCCCAACCTTTTTCTGCTCCTGGGCCCCAACCTGCTCGGGGGCTCCACCTCCGCGATCACGGTCCTGGAAGCCCAACTGGCATATCTCATCGCCGCGTTGGCTTACATCGACCAAGGCGGCCACCGCGGCCTGCACGTGCGGCCGGCCGCACAGGCCTCGCACAACAGCGCCGTCCAAGAGGCGCTCGCCACCACGGTCTACAACACGGGCGGCTGCGACAGCTACTACTTCACGCCCACCGGGCAGAACACCTTCGCCTGGCCGTGGTCCACCGGACGGCTGGTGCGCCGACTGCGCCGTTTCGACGCCGACGCCTACACCTGCGACACGCCGACCCCTCCCCTTCGCCTCCCCGCGCAGCCGAGGCCGCGGTCCGGAGACCGCACGGCAGCCGCGAACGCAGAGCAGTCGGCGTCCGGGCCTGGTCGGCAATGATGTAGGTGTTCTTCGCATCCGAAGATGGCCCGGGCGAGCAATCCGCGGGGGCACGGCAGCGATGTGGATGCGTGACCGCCTGGACGAGTTGTTCGTCGACGAGGACTCTGCCGCCTGGTATCCGGCGGACGGGCGCCCGGGTCTGTCGCCGGCCCGGCTCGCGCTGGTGTCGGTGTTGCAGTACACGGAGAACCTGACCGACCGGCAGGCGGCGGACAGCAGGACTGGATCGGCATCGGCTGCCGCGACCACCAGACAGAGAGCTGCGACGAGACCGATCCGAACGTGATCGTCCAGGTCACCACTCGGCCGGCGCCCGAGCAGGACATCGACGCCCTCGACCGCATCCACCTGAGACTTCACGCGCAGGGGTTCCAGCAGCACATGTCCTCCGCCGACCGCTTCTACGGGGCCTACCAGCCGACCCCGGACGCCGCGACCCCGCGGCGCGCCCGTTGCTGCCCGGTACTGAAGGACTCGCCGGGATCCTCATCGGAGAAGCCGGTGTCCGGGGCCGCCAAGGCGGCAAGCCCCCTTGGGGCCCGCAGGCCACGCCACGCTGCGCCGCTTCATGGCAACGGCCCACTGACTCAGGACCGCGGAGGGCTATCCGGCCGGGTCTGGAGCCCATTCGTCACCGGGCTGCTGGAAGCCGGCGCGGGTCCCACGTGAACGCGCCGGTGCCCTTGGCCCATCTGTCTCCCGGCCGACCGCGTTCGCGGTGAGGGTGAAGTACTCCATCGGCTGATGATGGCAGCGGGACCCTCCTCCCGTCAGCCGGATCGGCTGCCGAGCCGGCCCCGTAGAGGTCATCACACGTCGTCAGCGGACTTGGCCGCCTCGTGCCAATCCGCGAGGGTGACGCGCCCTCCCGCTGCGGACCTGCAACTCCTGAGAAGTCACCGAAGACCTCGGATCCACGCGGGGATGATCCCTGCAGCAGCCCACACCGGGCCGACTTCGCCGTCTGGTTGAGGCGGCGCGTGGCATGCGTGATGGCTTGCCCCGCTGGCGGGCAGAAGCCGCTCGAGAGCGAGATGGGCGGGCTTGGGCCACCGTGCTGTCGGGGCCATCTGCACACCTCCCACCGGCCGAGCCGGTGAGACCCGGGGCCGGTGCGGCAGCGGCCGCGCCCTCGACCGCTCACGGCCGGGGGCGGGCCCCCGGCCCCAGTGTGGCGGTGACGTCCTTGGGGGAGAGGGCGGTGTGCTCCGCGGAGCACTGGACGGCGACGCGGACCGGGGCGCCGCAGTCCGTGTGGCGTACGTCCAGGACGGGACCTTCAGGGCCGAGGGCGTGCGCCTCGCCCCACTGACTCAGCGCTACCAGGACGGGCCACAGGTCCCAGCCCTTGCGGGTCAGGCGGTACTCGTTACGGGAGCGATGGCCCGGCTCCCGGTAAAGGCTGGTCTTCAGGACGCCGGCCGAGGTCAGTTTGCGCAGGCGGTCGCTGAGGACGGCCTCCGACAGGCCGATGTGGCGGTGGAAGTCGTCGAACCGGCGGACGCCGTTGACGGCATCACGCAGGATCAGCAGGGTCCACTTCTCCCCGACCACGTCGAGGGCGCGCTGGACGGGACAGTTCTCCGTACTCGCCTCAAGCCACTCCATGCCGCCATCGTAGGCCCCTGGCTTCGCCATTGACAGTCAGCGTGAGGCAGGTCTAGCTTCACAGGGAAAAGCCAGACCGAGGGGAAGGCGCTGCACTGTGGGGCGAACACGTACATACACCTGGGACGATCCCGCGATCCCGGCACAGGCCGCGGGAGCCATGGCCGGTCTGGAATTCCTGCGCGAGGTGCAGGCCGGGCGAGTGGCCGGGGCGCCCATCGGCCAGACCCTCGACTTCGCCCTGGACGAGGTGGGGCCCGGCCGGGCGGTCTTCTCCCTGGTGCCGGGAGAGGAGCACTACAACCCGATCGGCAGCATGCACGGAGGCGTGTTCGCCACGCTGCTCGACTCCGCGGCGGGCTGCGCTGTCCAGTCCACGCTTCCTCAGGGGATGGCGTACACCTCGCTCGATCTGACCGTGAAGTTCCTGCGGCCGGTCACCGTGGAAACGGGCCGGGTACGCGCCATCGGCACGGTGGTCAGCAGCGGTCGTCGCACCGCCCTCGCCCAGGCACAGCTGGTCGACGCGAAGGACCGCCTGCTCGCCCACGCCACCAGCAGCTGCCTGCTCTTTCCGCTGCCCGGCTGACCTCTCCCGCACCCCGACGGCGACTACGCGATCGCCGCGATGCACTCCGTGCCCGACGACGTCTGTGGGTGGCGCTGACCGTGGCCCGCACCCGGTCCGCGGTGGGGCTGAGGGTCTGGTTCGCGGGGTTTGCCGAGGGCATCCGGGCATCCGGTGGCCCCCGGCGCCCGATGCGCTGGCGGACGGTCTGGCGACTGACCAGGCTCGGCCGGCCCCCGGTCATCCAAGCCGTGGTGTGCTCCCGCTGGAGCCAGCCCGGAGTGGCGGCCGGGGTGTCCTGGAGCCACTCCATCGGCTGCGACTGGATCCGCCGCGACCTGCCCCAGCGGGAACGCTTCACACCCGCCCCGCCGCCATGTACGACAGGTGACCGGCTGGCGCACCCGGCACCCGGCACCCGGCACCCGGCCACCCTGACCGAAGGGGAGGAGCCTCACCGCAAGGCAGTCCTCGACCGCTGACTCAGCGTCACCGGCTGACACCACTTCGGCCAGACCCCAATACAACCGTCGAAAACAGTCGTGCACGGGATGGCCGCCAGTTGGAGCCGCATCGCGGTCGGCTCCGTCCGGAAGACGCCGGAGCCCCCGGTTGGCTCATCGATCCACGTGGGGCGCGACAGGGCTGAGATAGAAACGTGTCCAGTCGATGCGTCCGTCGTGGGTCGTCATGATGACCGGCCCACGCATGACGGCTTGGGTGCCGTCCGGGGCTGTGCCGACCATCTCCCATTCCGACCAGAGTTCGGCATCGGCCGTGGCGCGACGCAGGATGTCGGCCCGGATGTCGGGCAGTCGACCGAAGATGGCGGTCCAGTTCATGAGTACCCGGTCGTTCCCGGTGAAGCCGTCTTGTGGCCGATGCGGGGTCTCGGAGCGATAGTTGGTGGTGAAGCAGTCAGCGACCTGGTGAGGGTCGTGCGAGTTGATTGCATCCCTGAGCCGGTCGATCGGGTCGTTCGTATTCATTGCGAGCTCCTGGTTTTGCGGGTTGTGGCGCGCTGGGCGCGGTCTGAATGTGCGCTCTGCGCCTGGCGCCTCGTCAGGGGTGCGGCCTTGGGGCGCCCGGCAGGATTTCGTCGCTCAGGACGACGGGGTCGTCGTGTCTGCGCTGCCGGGCCTGGTGAAAGAGGCGGCCTGTGCCACGAGTGCGGCGATCTCGGGGTGTTCGGCGAAATGGCGAGCCTGTACCTGCTCGATCCTTGCTTTGATCTCGGGGTCGGCGGAGTCCGTTATGTCGAAGGCCTCGAACCGCGCGAGATATCCGATGCCTTCGAGTTCAAGGCGGACGTGCGCGGGGTGGTTCAGGTACTCGTGGTAGCCGTCGAGGTCTTCGATGACGAACACGGCTCCGTACGCGAAGCCCTCGGTGGGGTGTGGGCCGACCACGTACGACTTCACGGCGGGAATGGTCTCACCGACCTGGCGTAGCAGCTCGAGGCAAGCCGTGAGCTGCTCGTCACTCAGGTCGGGCTTGGGCGTCAAGCGGTTGATGTGGAAGATCATGATCTTCTCCTCAAGACTCGGTTTTGGATTCCGACGGGAACCGGACTCGCGCCGGGCGGCGCTTGCTGGTCAGCTCCTGGTCGAGTTCGCCATGGGTGCCGGGGCCACCGCCGCTCGTCCGGATGCGGAGGCCGGCTCGGGTCCGCCCTCGCTGAGGCCGTAGCGGTTGTGGAGTCTGCGCAGGAAGTCGGGCGCGTACCAGGCCGAGCGGCCGAGCATCCGCATCGCGGCGGGGACCAGGACGCCGCGTACGGCGATGGCGTCGATGAGGATGGCCAGTCCGCTGCCGAGGCCGAACATCTGCATGAAGCTGAGCTTGGAGGTGCCGAAGGCGAAGAAGCTCACCGCGAGCAGGCAGGCCGCCGCGCTGACGATGCTTCCGGTGTGGCCGAGTCCGTCGCCCACGGCGGTCTCGTTGTCCGCTCCCTGATCGTGGAGTTCCTTGATCCTGCTGGTGACGAAGACCTCGTAGTCCATCGAGAGGCCGAAGGCGATGCAGAACATCAGCACGGTCATCGTCATCTCCATCGGCTGCGCGGTGAAGCCGAGCAGTGAGGAGAGGGTGCCGTCCTGGAAGATCCAGGTCATCACGCCGAGGGTGGCTCCCAAACTGATCACGTTCAGGACCAGCGCGCGCACCGGCTGCACGATGCTGCCGGTGAACAGGAAGAGCAGCAGGAAGGTCGTGACGACGATCAGGGCCACGGCCACGGGGAGCCGGTCGCCGATGGATTCCTTGGAGTCGACGAGTGCGGCGTCCGTTCCGCCGAGCAGGGGGTGTGTCCCTGGGGGAGGGGTGGCCGAGCGCACCTGCTCGACGAGGCTCTGGGCCGCGTCCGACTTCGGTGTCAGGCCGCTCATCACGCTGATCTGCTGGGCGTCGGGTCGGCCCAGGGCCGGGTCGCCCGGCCCGATCGCCGTGGATTGGCCCGCGGTGTAGGTTCCCGTGCTGGTCTCGACGCGCTCGACGCCCTTGAGCGCGGCCAGTCGGGCCGCGTACGACGCCAGCGGGGCCTTGTCCACGGGCTGGTTGATGGCGATGTGGAGGGCCGAGTCCTCGCTGCCGCCGAACCTCTCGCGCAGTGCCTGCGAGACCTGGCGGCTTTCGGCGTCCTTGGGCAGCACGCGTTCGTCCGGCGTGCCGAAGGTGATGTTCAGCAGCGGGCTGGCCGCAAAGAACAGCACCGCGAGGACGGACAGTGCGGTGAGCGCGGGCCGCCGCATGACGGTGCGCGCCACCCGTCCCCACAGGGGTGCGCGGGCGGCGGAGTTCCGCGTCTTCGCCCACGGCAGCCGCCCGCTGTTGACCCGGTGCCCCAGAACCTTCAGCAGGGCCGGCATCACGAACAGGGTGCTCAGGGCCGCGATCGCGACGACGCCGACTCCGGCGAAGCCGAAGGAGCGCAGGAAGTACTGCGGGAACACCAGGAGTGCCGCCAGGGCGGCCGCGACGGTCGCGGCGGAGAAGGCGACGGTGCGGCCCGCCGTGTGCACGGTGCGCCGGACGGCGTCGTCCACGCTCACCCCGGCCGCGAGCTGCTCACGGAAGCGGCTGACCATCAGTAGGGCGTAGTCGATGCCCAGTCCCAGGCCCAGGGCGGTGGTGAGGTTGGTCGCGGTGTCGGCGACATCGGTGACGCTGCCGAGCAGGAAGAGCTGGGCGAACGATCCCATGATGGCGATCAGCGCGATGATCAGCGGCAGCAGGGCCGCGACCACACTGCCGAAGACGAACAGGAGCAGTACGAGCGTCAGCGGTATGGCGATCCCTTCGGCGAGGACCAGATCCTCGACCACCTGGTTCGACAGGTCCGCGCCCACGGCGGCGCCCCCTCCGGCCTGGACGGTGAGGGTGTTCCTGTAGGTGCCGCTGTAGGTGTCGAGGATCGCCTTGGCGTATTTCCGCTGCTGGGTGGCGTCGCCTCTCACGTGGGTGAGCACCATGGCCTCGCGGCCGTCCTTGGAGAGCAGGTCCGGGCTGTTGGTTTCCCAGTACGAGACGACGTTGCTGAGCCGCTTGTCCTTCTTGAGCTCGGCCACCAGGGCTTGGCCGGTCTCTCGGTGGGCGGGGGTGTCGATGCGGTCGGCAGGGGAGCCGACCAGCAGAACCAGGTTGGTCTCGCCGCCGAACTTCTCGTCGATGACCTTCGATGCCCGGGTGGAGGGAGAGGCCGGGTCGTCGAAGCCACCCCCCTTCAGCTTGTCGAAGGCGCCCGCTCCCACGACCCCCATAAGGGCCACGGCCAGGGCGGCGACGACCAGGACCAGCCGGGATCGGCGAATCGCCAATCCGGCCACACGTTCGAACACGGGTGATCTCCTTCGAAGCTTCTTCTGCGGTAAGGCGAGGGGTTGGCCGGTCATGGGCCGGCGCGGTGCGGCGCAGAGCTCCTTCGCCCCGTCAGAGGGGGTGCGGTGCCGCACTCTTCATCGCCAGGACACGACGCTAGTCAGGCGGTCGGTCTTTGAGCAGGGGGAGATTTACCTGACACTGTTAGGTATTCAGAAAGTCATAGGACTCTGAGGTCCCGTCGGGGCGGCACCGTAGGATCGCCGCATGTCCGCAGACGTGTCCGCGACGGTCCTGCCATCTCTGCGCCAGCGGCGCCGGGCCGTCGCCACCCAGGAGATCGTGGCCGCCGCCGAGAGCCACCTCGCCGAGCACGGGCTGCACGCCCTGTCCCTGAGAGCGGTCGCCCGTAGCCTCGGTATGACCGTGCAGGGGCTCTACCACTATTTTCCGAACCGGGACGCCCTCGTCACGGTTCTCGTCGCGAAGGCCTACGAGGACCTGGCCGACGCCGTGACAGCGGCTGTCGACACGATGGCGGACGAACCGGCTGCTCTGCGGTTCCTGGCCGCCGCCGAGGGTTACCGCCGATGGGCCGTTACCCACCCCGAGCGATTCCAGCTGCTGTACGGGGTGCCGTTGCGACATTACGAGGCACCGGCCGAGGGTCCGACCACTCAGGCGATGCGCCGGGTGGGCGAGGTCTTCCAGCGCGAGATGTTCGGCGGGTTCACCCCGTCACAACTGGCCGCGGCCGACACCCGGGTCCTCTCGGCAGCTCTCCGGGCAGATCTGGAACACTTGATTCCGCACGGCCCGGACACCTTGCCGCCTCCAGCGGCCGCGCTCCTCGTCAGCGCATGGGGGCACATGCACGGCATGGTCGTCCTGGAAGTCTTCGGACACACCGCCTTCGTCGGCGAACACCAGGCCGAGATCTTCCACATGGCGATGCGGGACCTGGTCGCGGACGTTCATCGCCGGATCACCGAAGCGCCCCACGTCGAGGTTCGATGAGAAACGTAGACGACCCACCATGATTGTCTGACCGCTCCGGAATCCGACAGGTGGCCGACGCGGCGCTGCGAGAGTGCCATCGTCGGCTCAGTGCCGGCACTGACGCGGCTGCGCCGGTGAGAGGCGGCTCCCCATACCGCCTGTCCGTGCGAGGCCTTATGCGTTCGCCCTGTCGCGGTAGGGCGCCAGGAAGGCGGTCAGCGCCGACAGCATCGCCTCTGGGGCTTCCTCGGCAGGGTAATGGCCGCATTCAGGGAGGACGATGCTCTCCACGTGGTCGGCGACAAGCTTCATCGTTGCGCCGACCGATGCGCCCAGGTTCTCCGCACCTCCGATCGCCAGGACGGGAAGGGACAGCCGTCGAGTCTTGCGCCGCTGGTTCTGTTCGATGGTCGTATCGAGTGCGCGGTAGAACTCGAAGCTGGATCGGCGGGCTTCCGGGTCGGCGGCGAGGGTGTCGACGTAGTGCTGGACGGCGTGGTCGGGCAGTGCCTTCGCGGATTTCGTGGCGAACTGGTGGCCGAAGAAGAGATGCTCCCGTCCGCTGATCAACTGCTCGTTGATGTCGGTGAGGCGGTTGAAGGCGAAGTGCCAGAGGCGGTCGTTGGCCTCCTGGCTGCCGAAAAGAGGTGGTGTGGGGGAAAGTCCCGGGATTGCGGCCTCGGCGACGGCCAGACGGTCGATCCGGGCAGGGTGATCCGCGGCCAGGGCATAGCCGGTCCACATCCCGACGTCGTGACCGACCATGGCGAAGCGCTGATGCCCGAGTGCGTCCATCAGCGCCACCATGTCGCGTGCGAGGGTGCCGGTGTCGTACCCGTCCAGGGGCTTGTCGGAGAGCCCGACGCCGCGCGGATCGACCGCGACGACCTGGAAGTCCTCGGCCAGCGCGGGCATCACGAGGCGCCAGGCGTACCAGGTCTGGGGCCAGCCGGCCAGCAGCAGCAGCGGAGGTCCTTCGCCGCCGGTGACGGCGTGCAGGCGCAGCTCGCCGGTGTCGACGTACTGACTGGTGAAGGAGTCGGTGAATCGGTCCGGGAGGTACGGCGCCCGGGAGACGGAGCCGGGGCCTTCAGGTATGGGCAGGTGGTTGGTTGACAGACTCATGAACGTCCTTTGTCGCAGGCTGACGCGGTTTCAATGACGTGTACACCGCGGCCAGGAGCCGGAACCCGGCGCGCGGCCGGCGTCCGTCGACGGGCGGAACGACGTGTGTGCGGACGTCTGATGCGGCGTAGTCGATCACCGTGCGGCCTTTCCGGGCGGGAACCACTGGTCCTCACGCTAAGCATCTTGGATCGATCAGTCAAAGATAGTTTGACTGATCGATCCAAGATGGGGGTAGGCTCACAGCGGAAATCGCGAAACGAGAGGTGCGCAGCATGTCCGGCCGGAAGCAGTTCGACGTCGGTGCGGCCCTCGACCAGGCGATGCGAGTGTTCTGGCAGCGCGGATACGCGGACGCCTCACTGGACGCCCTCGGGTCCGCCACCGGTCTCGGCCGCGGCTCCCTCTACGGCACCTTCGGCACCAAGGACGCCCTGTTCCGCCAGTGCCTCGACCGCTACGCGTCGATCTACGGCGCGCAGTACGCGCAGGCGCTGACGGCGCACCCTGGCGATCCGGTGCGAGCGGTCGAGGCATTCCTCGACGTCACGCTGAGCCGTATCGCCGATCCGTCGGTCCCCGTGGGGTGCCTCATCGCCCAGTCCGCCGCGCAGTCACCGACGCTGAAGGAGGAGAACAGCACTCAGGTGCGTGGCCTGCTCGACCTGCAGCGCCAGCGGATGCGCGCGGCGCTTGCGGACTCCTCGGCCGACACCCGAACGCTCGACGAACTCGCCACTTTTGTTGTCGCTGTCAACCAGTCACTGGCCGTACTGAGCCGTGTCGGCGCTTCGGACGCCGAGCTGCGATCCGTCGCCCGGCTCGCATGCACAACGGTGGCGGACACCGTCGCCCGGGCGGCATCGAAGGGCGTCACCCAAGGCTGACGGGCAGCGGATCCGCGGGGACTCGGCCTTCTCTGGCCCGGCATGCCGACGGCCGTACCAAACGGACCGTCGGAAGCGGCGGCTGTGTGAAGCCGTCACCGCCGGGTGCGTTGGATATCGCGCAGACAGGCTGGTATCCGGAGGGCATCAAGCCCCTTACCTGGTCGTCGAAAAACACATAACTCCGGGCGTGTCTCAGACGAGTGGCCAGTTGCGCAGTGCGGCGTCGGCCATCTCCCGGAGTTCGTCGCGGTCGACACCGCTCGCGGCCTGTACGGCGATGCCGTAGGCGAAGGTGGTGAGGTAGCGGGCCAGTAGCCCCGGATCGGTCTGCGGAGGCAGGTCGCCCTCGTCGACGGCGCGCTGGAACCGCTCCTGGATGCGGCAGTAGCCGTTGTTGCGCCAGGCGACGAGGAGATCGCGGACTTCCTGTCCGGAGCCGCTGGTGGTCAGGGCGCCCTGGACGCCCAGACAGCCATGTGGATGGGCCGGGCGGGTGGTGGTTCGAACGGTGCCGGCCAGGATCGCCGTGGCGACATGAAGGGCGGTCGGCTCCTCCAAGGCTCGGGCGAAGTATGCGCTCGGGCCTTCGGTGTAGCGCTCCAGGACCCTGTGGAACAGCTTCTCCTTGTTGCCGAAGGCTGCGTACATGCTGGTGGTGGAGATGCCCATCGCGTTCGTCAGTACCGCCGTGCTGGCTCCCTCGTAGCCATGCTCCCAGAAGACCATCATGGCCCGCTCCAGAGCCTCGTCGGCGTCGAATCCTCGGGGGCGGCCGATGAGGCCGCTCTGTTGCTTCTCCACCCCCGCAGCCTACTTCTTTTCCGCAGTGATCGCTGCGGAAGTGCTACGGTTCGATTTCCGCAGCGATCACTGCGGAAATCGAGGGGAGTGACCACGTGGGACTGCTTGCGGGGAAGACCACTCTCGTCACAGGGGGGTGTCTCTATGCCCCTGACCAAGGACATAGAGACACCCCCCGCACTACTACCGCCGGGCCCCCGGGCACCCGTCTGACCAGAGTCCAGTGCATCGGCCGGGAGGAACTCTTGTCGGCGCAGTCCGTTTCAGCAACGGTCGGCACGGCTGGGCCGCAGAGGGCGTCGCATGTCATCAGCATCCCGTTGCAGTTCCCATCCGGAGCCGCCCCGCAGAAGGGTCACCTTGTGTCCGACAGAGATCTGCGCGCTTTCTACCTGCGCTACATCGAGGCGCTCAACGCCCACAAGCTCGACGGCATGGACGAGTTCATCAACGATCGGACCACCCTGAACGGTGAGCCCGCCACCCGGGACGACCTCATGGCGGTTCAAAAGCATGATGTGGACGCGGTTCCGGACCTCCACTGGGAGCTCAAGGAACTGCTCTTCGATGGTGACCGTCTGGCCGCGCGACTCGTCAACACCGGCACCCCGGTCAAGGAATGGCTCGGCGTGACTCCTACCGGCGCCTCCTTCGAGATCGTCGAGTACGCCATCTACCAAGTCCGCAACGGACGGTTCGTGCACATGACCGCCCTGCACGACGCCGGCGAACTTCTCCGGCAACTGACCGGCTGAGCTCGGATCAGCGCCGGCAACTCACAGAACATACCCAACATCGCCAACGGCCACCATCGCCAACGGCCCAGCCGGGCCGCACTACTCGTAGGGATACGCATGACCATCACGCTGATCACCGGGGCCAACAAGGGCATCGGGTTCGAGACAGCCAGACAGCTTCTTGCGTTGGGCCACGTCGTCTACATCGGCGCTCGTGACGTCGAGCGAGGCGAGAAGGCCGCGGCGGCGCTGGGCGCACGATTCGTGCGGCTCGACGTGACCGACGACGCATCGGTGAGCAGCGCTCTGGCGACGATCGACTCGGCCGAGGGCCGGCTCGACATCCTGGTGAACAACGCGGGCATCCTGGGGCACGGAGTCACCGACGGTCCCACAGCACTCCGGGCCTTCAACACCAACGCGGTGGGAATCGTGCGCGTCACCGAGGCGGCGCTTCCTCTGCTGCGCAAGTCCTCGAACCCCACCGTGGTCACCGTTTCCAGCAGCGCCGGATCCTTCTGGGCAGTGACCAATCCGGAGCGACCTGAGTTCAACTTGCCGTTGGCGCTCTACTCTGCGTCCAAGTCCGCAGCCACCATGCTCACAGTCCAGTACGCCAAATCCCAGCCGGGCATCAAGTTCAATGCAGTCGAGCCCGGCACCACCGCGACCGACATGACCGCGGCATTCGGAGTCGGAAGGACCCCGGAGGAGAGTGCCAAGGTCGTCGTGCGTCTGGCCACCCTCGGTGCTGACGGTCCGACAGGGACGTTTCAGGACGAGAACGGCGAAGTGCCCTGGTAGCCGTGTAGGAATGGGCCGGGGCCGGGTGCCTGGGCGTCGCACAGGTCGAACAGGGCATCCGCTCGCGACGCATGCCGTCGGCTGTCCGCAGTTCCAGAAACTGATCCAGCACTAGCCACTGGACGATACGTGCCTTGTACCCGGCGAACCCGCATCCAGCCGAGCGGCAGCCGCACTCATGGCAGCGCGGAC
This sequence comes from Streptomyces sp. NPDC002138, assembly GCF_040296485.1. Classification (NCBI taxonomy): domain Bacteria; kingdom Bacillati; phylum Actinomycetota; class Actinomycetes; order Kitasatosporales; family Streptomycetaceae; genus Streptomyces; species Streptomyces sp. NPDC002138. The sequence continues at coordinate 166,954 of NZ_JBEOXE010000009.1, forward strand.
CGCGGGTGCGCCTCGGCATGGGGCAGGCCGGTCCAGTACACGCCGTGGTGGAGCGGGTGCGCGCGGGACGTAGTGCGGCGCCGCCCTGCAGGTCGAGGCCCGTAGGGGAGCCCCCCGTGCGGCCGTTCAGTTCGCCCGGTCCCATCCCAGGTGGGGCGCCATCAGCCGGGCCACGGTCGGCGCCGCGTCCACCCCGCGGTCCCACGACTCGATGGAGATCCGGGTGCGCCGAGCGAGGGCGTCCTCCAGGTGACGGGCTCCCTCGTGGGTCACCGCGTACACGGCTTCGACCCTCAGGTAGTCGTCGGAGCTCGGCAGCGCCTCGCCGAGCGCGGGGAGAACGGCCTCGGGCCGACGGCAACTACCCTGACCAAGCCGCATAGACGGGTCCAAAATCCGGGGTCAAGGCCTCTGAGTCATGCCAGCAGGTTCACGGCGTGCTGGAACAGGCCGGGGAAGCGGACCGCGGCAGGGGTGATCAGGGGTGCCAGCCGGGGCTGGTTGCGGGCCCAGAGCAGGGACTTGGTCAGCAGCCGGTAGTTGCGGGACAGCCGGCGCCACGCACATGCGTAGGCTTGCGGCCGACCTTCGCGCAGGCAGCGCACCAAGGCGGCGGCGGCCGTCAGAGCGAGGGTGAGTCCCTCGCCGGTCAGAGCGTCGACGTACCCGGCGGCGTCGCCCACGAACAGGACCCGTCCAGCTACCTGGGTGCGGGCGTGCTGGCGGAGCGGACCCGCGCCGCGGACCGGTGTCCGGCCCCCCTCACCGAGCCGGGACACCAGCAGCGGGAATCGGGCGAGCTGGGCGTCGTACGGGAGCTGCTCGGACGTCAGGACGGCGATACCGACCTGACGCGGGCCCAGCGGAGTGACGTAGGCCTCGGACTCGGCCGACCAGTGCACCTCCACCAGGTCGCTCCACGGCTCGACCGAGTAGTGGCGCCGCAATCCGTACCGCGGCGGCTGCCGCCCGGCCCTCGGCCGCTCGTCCAGGCCGAGGGCCCGCCGGGTCGGTGAGTGCAGTCCGTCCGCTGCCACGAGGTGGCGGGCGGCCATCCCGTCCGCCGTGACGTGGTCGGCGTACTGGATCACGTTGCGCACGCGGCGGGGGAGGATGGGGATGCCGAGCTGGACGGCCCGTTCGGTGAGTGCCTCGTGGAGCAGGGTGCGGCGTGCGCCGAGGCCGTGGCCCGCCCGGAACACGGCCTCGGCGCGCCGTTCGCCGGAGGCGTCCACGTAGCGGATGCCGCGCAGGGGGTGGCCCGGCACCTTGACGCCGAGTGCGTCCAAGGCGCGGACCGCGCCCGGCATCAGGCCCTCCCCGCAGGCCTTGTCGATGGGCGCGGGACGCGGTTCGGCGACCACGACGTCGAACCCGGCGAGAGCTGCGTGGATCGCGGTGGCCAGGCCCGCGGGGCCGCCGCCCACCACGAGGAGGTCGATCACGGAGCCGCGCCCAGGGCGGGCAGCGGGTGTGCGGGCGCCAGTGCGTCGTCCTCGCAGCGGATGCGTACGGTCAGCAGAGCGGCGTTCAGCAGCGTGAAGCCGAGGGCGGTCGCCCAGGCGGTGTGTACCAGGGGAAGGGCCATGCCCTCGATGACGACGGCCAGGTAGTTGGGGTGACGAAGGTGCCGGTAGGGGCCGCGCGTGATCAGCGGAAGGCCGGGGACGATCAGCACGCGGGTGTTCCAGCGCGGGCCGAGGGTACCGATGCACCACCACCGCAGCCCCTGGGCGGCCAGCACGAGGACGAGGGCGGGCCAGCCGAGCAGGGGCAGGAAGGGCAGGCCGGTCGCCCACGGCTCCACCAGGCAGCCGAGCAGCAGGGCCGTGTGCAGGGCGACCATCGCCGGGTAGTGCCCGGCCCCGTACTCGAGCCCGCCCCGGGCCCGGCTCCAGGCAGCGTTGCGGCGCGCCACGGAGAGTTCCGCGAACCGTTCGGCGATGACCAGCAGGATCAGCAGGGTGTACGGCGTCATGGCGCGATCACCAGGCCAGCAGGACGAGTTCGGAGGAGAAGCCCGGCCCGAAGGCGATCATCAGGCCTGCCGACCCCGAGGGCGGCGCTGCGGCCCGGGTGTCGCGCAGGATCTGCAGCACCGAGGCGGAGGACAAGTTCCCCGTGGCGGCCAGCGCGCGGCGGGAGGGAGCCAGGGCGGAGTCCGGCAGGCCGAGCTCGTCGGCGAGTGCGTCCAGGATCTTCGGGCCGCCGGGATGACAGACCCAGGCCGTGATGTCCCGGGGCTTGAGGTCGTGAGCGGCCAGGAAGGACTCGATCTCCTCCACCACATGCAGCCGGACGAGCTCGGGGACCTCTCGGCCGAGAACCATGCGAAAGCCCCAGTCGCCGACGTCCCAGCCCAGGAGGTGCCCGGTCCCCGGATAGAGGCGGCTGCGTGTGTCCGCGACCACCGGTCCGGACGAGTCGAACGAGCGTACCGTCGCGGAAGCGTGGCCGTCACCGACCGCCACCAGAGCGGCGGCTCCGTCTCCGAACAGGCTTCCCGCCACCAGGTTCGCCATCGAGGTGTCCGTGGGCTGCAAGGTCAGCGAGCACAGTTCGGTGGACAGCAAGAGCGCCGTACCGTCCGGATGGCCGGTGAGGAAGTCGTGGACCCGCGCCAGCCCTGCCGCACCGGCGGAGCAGCCGAGTCCGAACATCGGTACCCGCTTGACGTCGGGCCGCAGGCCGACCTGAGCGGCCAGCCGGGCCTCCACGGAGGGCGCCGCGATGCCGGTCACGGTAGTCGAGACGACCAGGTCGATCTCCTCGGCGCGCACCCCCGCCTCGTCGAGTGCCCGCTCGACCGCTTCGGCGCCCAGGGCGACGGCGAGTTCGACGAAGAGGCGGTTGGTGTGGCCGAAGCCGCCGAGCTTCCGGTACACGTCCAGGGGGAGGGCGAGGTGACGCGTCTCCACCTGGGCCGCGCCGTGCAGCCGGCGCAGGAGCGCACTGTCGGCCCCGGGCGGCAGACAGGAAGCGAGGACGTCGGTGATCTCCTGCTGCGTGTAGCGCTGTGGCGGGAACGCCGTGCTCACCCCGAGGACCCGTGTCATTGGTCCAACATAGGGACAGCGAGGCGCGGGCATGCTGAACACGGCCGTCCCGGGCGCGCCGGACCCATAGCGTGGTGAGGTGCCCACCACCATGGTGAGGTGCCCACCACCATGGATGAAGGAGCCGCCGCGCCCGCGGGGTCGGCGACGGCCCGACGGCCCTCCCGCCTGGGGCTCCTGGGGCTCCTGGGGCTCCTGAAGGCCAGTCACCCCCTCCCTGCCGCCGCCGTCACCCTCCTCACGGCGCTGCTGGCCGCCGCCGTCGGGCTCGGACCCGTCGCCGGAACCACGGTGGTGGCCGCGGTCGCCGCGGGCCAACTGTCGATCGGCTGGTGCAACGACCGGCTGGACATGCGGCGCGACGTGGCGGCCGACCGCCTCGACAAGCCGCTCGCCACGGGGGAGGTACGGCCCGGAGCGGTGACCGCGGCCGCCTGTGCGGCCCTGCTCGCCTGCGTTCCGCTGTCGCTGGCATGCGGCGCCCGGGCCGGCTGGGTCCACATCGGCTGCGTCGCCGCGGCCTGGTCGTACAACCTGTGGCTGAAGCACACCCCCGCCTCCTGGCTGCCGTACACCGTCGCCTTCGGACTGCTTCCCGCCTTCCTGACGCTGACCCCGACCGCGACCGCGACCGCGACCGCGACCGCGACCGCGACCGCGACCTCGCCGTCGGCCGGATGGCCCCCGGTGTGGCTCACCGCGGCAGCGGCTCTGCTGGGTACCAGTGCCCACTTCGCCAATGCCCTGCCCGACATCGACGAGGACATCGCGGGCGGTGTGCTGGGGCTACCGCAGCGACTGGGGCGACGCGCGTCCATCGCGATGGCCGCGGGGCTCGCCTTCGCCTCCTGCACGGTGGTGACCCTCGGCCCGCCCGGCCCGGCGACCCTTGCCGGTCGGCTGCTGCTGGGCGTGACACTGGCCTTGTGCCTGGCGGCACTGGCCGCACCACCCGCCCTCGCCCGCGGCCGGATGCCCTTCCTGATCATCCTGGCTCTGGCCGGAGCCGACGCCGTGCTCCTGGTCCTGGCCGGACACGCCCTGCCCGCCGGCTGACCACGACCTCCGGGCGGAGTCCGGGCACCGGCTCAGCGCGGAGTCGGGGGCGGCGGGGCTATTGCCCACCGGATCGTTCGGGTCAGTGCGTGCCCGGAGAGGCGTACGCCGGTTGCCCTCGGGCCCGTCGCGGGGCGCAGGCCGAGAATGCTGGGAGCCCACGGTGGGAGGAGATACACCGCGTTCGCGGCGAGCAGCGAGTACGGGGCGCGGGCGAGCCAGGGCAGCGGAGGGTCTCGGAGGATGAAACGAGCCGCGTCAAGTGCCTCGGACGTGGCCCGCAGTTCCGGCCGGTACGCCGCCAGCAGGGATGCCAGCGCCTCCCGGTCACGGGGCGGTTCCACCACCCCGAGGGCCGTCGCCACGCGCGCGGTGTCCGCAACGTAGGCATCACAACCGGCCGCGTCCAGCGGATGCGCGCCGAAGCATTGGTGGGCCCGCAGGAAGCTGTCGACCTCGGCCGCGTGCACCCAGCCCAGCAGGTGGGGATCGGCCGCGCGGTACGGCTCTCCCGCCGCGGTTGCACCCCGTACCCGTTCGTGGACCGCCCGAACCCGGTCCACGGCTTCCTGCGCGTCCTGTGCGGTACCGAAGGTGGTGACGGCAAGGAAGGTACTCGTGCGCTGGAGCCTGCCCCACGGGTCGCCGCGAAAGCCGGAGTGCGCCGCGACGGCTGCCATGGCGAGCGGGTGCAGCGACTGGAGCAAGAGAGCGCTCAGGCCCCCGATGAACATCGAGGCGTCGCCGTGGACCGTACGGATGGGCCGCTCGGGACCGAACCAGCGAGGTCCGGGCGTGTTGTGGATCCGGGCACGGTTGGCGGGGCCCGAGGGCCCGGCCACCCGGCTGAACAATGCCGAGCCGAGCCGCGCCCGCAGGTTCCGGCCTCCGTTCGCAGGTGTGTCCATGATGGTGTCCTACCCGTCGTTACCTGGGCTCATCGCGCCACCACGACGTCAACCCCACGTCACGCCGGCCGGCCTGCATGCGCCTGTGGTGGACCCGTACGTCATTGCCCGCGACCCCGACCTGGAGGCGCACCTGCGCGGCGTTGACGCCCGCACAGCGAAGTGTGAAGAGTCCGAGGAGTCGCCCCGGATGCCGGCCAAGTACAGCCGACCCCGACGGCGCAGTAAAAGTTATGGATCGCCCGTGCCGACGACCTGCGGTGTGAACTCGGCGACGCCCAGACCGGACGGATGCTCCGCGAGGCGCACCAGGTGCTGCCCAGGCTTCCCGGCCGCCGTGCCGTCCCGCCGTCCCGCTGACCCCGCGACGCCCCGCACACGATCCCGCCGCATCCGGCACGGTCGATGCGATGCCCGCGCCCCACCTTCTCAGCGGCCGGCCCGCGTTCCACGAGGAGATCCCGCAGTGACCCAGCACCATTCCCTGCGCGCAGCGGTGCTCTCGGCCGGGTGCGGGTCCTGGGGCACCGCCGTCGCCAAGATCATGGCCGACGCCGGTACCGACGTCATCGTGCACGCCCGCCGCAGCGAGATCGCCGACACGATCAACACGGCGCACCGTAACCCCGGCTACTTCCCGGACATCGAGCTGCCCTGCACCTTGAAGGCCACCGCCGACCCGGCCGTCGCCCTGGACGGAGCGGACTCCTCGTGCTGTCCATCCCCGCCCAGTCCCTGCGGGCCAGCCTCGCCGCGTGGACGCCGCACATCGGGCCCGACACGGTGATCTTGTCGCTGATGAAGGGCATCAAGGCCGGGAGTGGGCTGCGGGCGAGCCAGGTCATCGCCGAAGTGACCGGCGTGCCGGTGGAGCGGGTCGCGGTCCTGTCGGGCCCGAACCTGGCGGCCGAGATCATGGCGGGGCAGCCCGCCGCCAGCGTCGCCTGCCCGGACGAAACCGCCGCCCGCCGCTTCCAAACGGCCTGCCACACCCCGTACTTCCGGCCCTGCACCAGCACCGACGTCGTCGGCTGCGAGCTCGGCGGCGCGGTGAAGAACGTCATCGCCCTGGCGGTCGGCATCGCCTCGGGCATGGCCCTCGGCGACCACTCGACATCGGTGCTCATCACCCGCGGGCTGGCCGAGGCAGCCCGCCTGGCCACGGCGATGGGCGCCGAGCCGGCCACCCTCGCGGGTCTGGCCGGCGTGGGCGACCTGGTCGCGACCTGCTCCTCCCCGCTCTCGCGCAACCGCACCTTCGGTACCCACCTCGGCCGCGGCCTGAGCGTCGCGGAGGCGACGGCCGCTACCCGCCAGACCACCGAAGGCGTCAAGAGCGCGGAGGCGATCCTCGCCATGGCCCGCGCCCACGGCGTGGAGATGCCGATCACGGACGTCATGGCCGACCTGCTGAACGAGAAGATCACGCTCGATGAGGCCGCCGCCGCGCTGATGCAGCGGCCCGCCAAGCCCGAGCGCTGACCCCCGGCGCCCCGCTCACGGGGCCGCCCACCGACACCCTCACCCTCCTGACTCGGAGGTTCCTCCATGCACGGATCCGTGCTGTCCACTGCCCAGATCGCCGCCACCGGCGCCCTCGTGTTGTGGATGATCTCCGGATGCACCCACCTGCTCGGCCGCTGGCCGCGTTGGAAGATGTTCTGCCAGGGCAACTTCATCATCGTCACCCTCACCGGCGCCACGAAGGACGGCCGCACCGAACCGGTCAGCGCGTACAGCTACCTGACCCCCGGCTGGTGTCCGTGAGCCCGGCAGCGTCCCTGGCGCACGTACTCCGGCATCGTGTCGAGGAAGAACGCGGCCTTGTCCTCCGCATCAGCGAAGCGTGCCCCTGCCTCGGCAGAGTCGGCGCATCCGCCACGCCCAGCCTTCCGAAGTTGCCCCTGTCCTCCGCTGACATCCGTGGCGGAACCACATCCGTGGCGGAACCAGCGCGAACCGACGATTACCCAAAGCAACCACAGCCCGGCGAGTCGCCTCCGAGTCAGCCGATGAGCTTCGAACCTGCTGCTGCTCCGCCTGCGGATCCTCCATGCGGGCTGAACACTGTCACAGCCAGTCACGGCCCCGCGCAACAAGACGAGAACCGCTGGTCACGACGCCGTCAACCTGACCGCCCGGGCGTTGCCGCGTGATCGTCGAGGGCGGAGAATGGAGTAGCAAACGTGTTGCCTCAGCCTCAGGAAGGGAGCTTCCGATGGCATGGCGTATCGAGGGAACGTATTTCGAGAACTGCAATTGCAACATGGTGTGTCCCTGCTCCACCTCCGGCCTCTCTGCTCCTGCTGACTACGAGCGCTGTCGGGTGGTCCTGGCCTTCCACCTCGACTCCGGCCAGGTCGACGATGTCGACGTGAGCGGCCTGACGGTCGCCGTGGTCGCCGATACCCCGCCGCTCATGAGCGAGGGCAACTGGCGGATGGGCATGATCATGGACGAGGCCGCCTCTCCGGAGCAGGCCGAAGCGCTCGGAGCGGTCTTTTCCGGTCAGCGCGGCGGCCCGATGGAGGACCTCGGACCGCTGGTCGGCGAGATGCTCGGGCTGGAGGTCGCCCGGATCGACTACGCCGATGACGGACGGAGACACCGCGTGACGATCGGAGACGCGATCGACATCGAAGTCGAGGACTTCGTCTCCCCGCTCGACGCGACCGGAAAGGGCGTAAGGGTCAGCGGGGTCGGATTCCCTGCGGACACCCTCGCGGCCGGAGTCGCTACGACGTCGCGGGTGAACGCGTTCGGCCTTGAGTTCGCAAACGAAGGGAAGAACGCCTTCTCGGCGCCGTTCTCCTGGGCGGCCTGAATGTCGACACCGCCTGCTCGACGGGCGGCCCCGGAGACCTGGGCCGTCCCGGCGAGCTGGGCCGCGCTCCTGGCCACGGCGGCGATGGCCTGGGTTCTGACGGTCCGCAGTTCGTCCGGCATGGCGCCCGGGCCGGGCACGATGGGGCTGAACCTGTGGGGATTCCTGACCCTGTGGGGGCTGATGATGGCCGCGATGATGCTCCCCGCCGTCACGCCCGTCGTCGCGTTGTATCTGCGGACCCTGCGCGCCCACGCGACGGGTTGGACGCGCGCAGGCCGCAGCACCAGCCTGGTGGTCGGCTACCTGTGCGCGTGGGAGGCCTTCGGGCTGGCCGCCTTCGGCGCGGCCTGGGCGGCCGGCGAACTCGCCGCCAGGGCGCCGAGCGCCGCGCCCTGGGTCGGCGCCCTCCTGCTGGCGGGGGCCGGCCTGTACCAGGTGACCCCGCTCAAGGATCGCTGCCTGAGCCACTGTCGCTCCCCGGTCGGTTTCCTCATGCACTTCGGCGGCTACTCCGGGCGGCTGCGTGACCTGCGCGTCGGCTTCTATCACGGCGCTTACTGCGTCGGCTGCTGCTGGGGCCTGATGGCCGTCCTGATCGTGGCGGGCGTGATGAACCTCGCCTGGATGGCCGGTCTGGCCGTGGCCGTGTTCCTGGAGAAGACCTGGCGCCACGGCAAGGCATTCAGCCTTGTTCTGGGCGTCGCCCTGATCGGCTACGCCTGCTTCGTGCCCTGGAATCCGAGCCTGATCCCAGGGCTGTACGTGCCGCCGACCATGTCCATGTGAGCGACCTTCCGTCGGCAACAAACCGTTCATCCGGCAGACCGGTGACGCGCCCTGCGCGCTTCGAGAATTCCGGGGTCAAGGCCCTCCGGCAGTAGACCCTCAGGCTGTACAGACCCCGCCCGGCGAACGGGCGGGGCAGCTGCATCAGTGGGTGGTCAGCACTCGGGCAGTTGGTTGTTATGGAAGAGCCAGTTGCCGTCTGCGTATGCGCCGTAGACGTACGTGGTGCCGTAGTAGGGGTTGGCGTTTGTCGCTTGTGCAGCGTCGAGCCTGTACCACACATTTCCGGCGCTGTCGATGTTCGCGCCTCTTATCCAGCAGACAGGGTGGATCCTGTCCCCGGACCACGAGGCCGACACCAGGTCGTAGTAGCCGACCTTGGCGGTGCCCCACTGCGAGTTGTACACGCCCACACCATGACCCGTGGGGTGAGAGCTGAGTTGGTACCAGCCGCTATACGCTGCGGCGGAGCCTGTCGAGATGCCGACTCCACCGGCCGACAGGGCCAACACGGCCGCCGTCATGGCGGCCCGGCGGCCCGTGCCTTTTGACTTGATGTTGATCTTCCTCATTGTTTCCCTCTCTCGACTCCGGGGCGTACTGCCTTGCTTGCGGAACCGCCCGAATCGCAGACACGGCCATGGTGATGCCATGCGGACTCAGTGGGCCCCTCCGGCTCCCGGAGTGACCCGGTGGGCGTAGGAGCGTGTCCCGTCGACGAGCATGCCGAAGCGCCGTCTTCGCGGGGGATTGTTCGGCGGTTCGTGGCCGGATTCCCGACAATCTCGGCCGGAGGCCGCCAATAGGCAGTGTCTGATGGCTCTTTGATGAGGTCGCGGAGCCAGATCACGATGGCTGCGGTGGCCAGGGTGCCGTTGAAGATGTAGTCGCGTTTGTGGTACCGGGTTGCGACGGCCCGGCGGACGGGCCGCCGGCCCGTCCGCGCCTGCGGCGGTTGGCGCGGCTGGAGTACGCCTTGTCGCCGCGGGCCCGGTCGGGCCGGGTGCGGGCGGCCGGTGCCGTTGCGGGCCACATTCAGGGCCTGCATGAGCGGGATGAACATCGGGCTGTCCCCGCGCTGGCCGGGTGAGGTCAGCCAGACCAGGGGCCGGCAACGGTCATCCGTCAGCAGGTGGACCTTGCTGGTCAGCCCGCCCCGGGAGCGTCCCAGGGCCTCGCGGCCCTCTGGGTCCACACGTGTGCCGCCCCTGCTGGCTGCGGACCACCTCGGGAGGCCCCGCAACACAGCTGGCCGCTACGGCTCTGCCTGCTCCCAACCCGGTTGTCACAGCGGCGGGTTGACACGCCCGACATGCCCCTTCGGCCCCGCACGCACCCCGGATCGCGCCTTCCGCTCACGATCCGTTAAGCGGTTCTTCGAGGAAGGGGCGGCATTTCTTCACATCGACCTGATGGATGGTCATGCGGCGCCGTGGCGGGGGCGGTGTGCCTGTCGCACCCGCCCGCGCGCCTACTCGTCAGATCTTGTTGTACGTGCCGGTGTTCCAGAGGGCGCCGCCCTTGCCGGGTCCGCCGGTCTTCTTGTAGATGACGAGGTTGCCGTCGTCCTGCATGGTGGCGTAGGCGCCCGGGTTCCCTTAGGTGCCGCTGCTCCACAGCGGGAGCTTGTAGCCGCCAGGGCTGCCGAGTGCGTACAGCACCAGGTTGCCGTCGGGCTGCATGACGAGCTCGGCCGTACTCACCTTGTCCACCAGACGGGCACCCGACTCCAGGCGCTGACCGGGGTAGAGCATTGCGTCCTGGCCGCTGCCGATGTACTCGCACTCGTTCGGCCCGGCCGCGGCGGCCGGAGTGGCGGTCGCCGGGACCATGACGGCCACGGCCGAGACGGCGAGCACGCATGTGAGCGCTCTGCGGAGCGCGCGGGTGTGCATGATCGAATTCCCCTCAGGGAAGGTGTGCCCAGGCGACCGGAGCGGTCGCAGGAGGACCGCTTTCTGCAGGGCGGCGGCACTGCGCGATCAGCCGCCCTCGGCGCGCGGTGGCTGGACATGGTCCTGGCCACCACGCCCGGCACTGCCCGGGCCGGACCATGGCCGACGAGGAGGCGCACTTGTCGCGTGGGCGGGCGAGGCTTCCCGGCGCGCCTGCGGGCCGCACCGGTCAAGGGCGCGCGGCGTACGCGGTGACGGCGGCGGCTCCGGCCGCGGGCGGGGCGTGCGGGCGCGGGCCGGGGCGTACGCCAGCGCTCTGGTGGCCGGTCTCCGGTCGGGATCGCTCCCGTATGGAACGGCGTACTACCCGCCCCCGGACGCCTCCTTCGTGCCGATCGTGCTCGGCGGCGTCGGCGGGCTCGCGACGGGAGTGGCCGCCGCCCGGTCAAGGATCCCTCCCCGGGGCGTGGAACCGTGGGCCGGTCCGGTTCGCATGACGCCGGGCTGTTGCGGGTGCGCAGCACCGCGGCCGCCGACCAAGTGTGAGGGCGGCAGCTGGGTAGGTGGGGTTGGATCACGGTGATGGCGGGGCGGGCGGAGTGCGATCTTGGCGTCGCGGGGGTGGAGGCGGACGGCGTCGGTGCTGATGTTGAGGGCGGCGGCGATGTAGGGGTCATCGAGTCCGTCGAGCTGCGTGACTGACAGCCAGACGGCCATCCCGTGCGGCACTGTTCCGGCCGCGCGCTGACGCGGAAGCCGGACCGGGCGGCCCAGGACGCGCCGCGTCCGTGGAGGTAAAGCCAGATCCGCTGGCGGATGGCCTGTGGTCAGTTACGGAGCGGCGTCGCGGCCCATTCTGTGGTTCTCGGACCTGACTTCGGGCATACCGGTGGACATCGATCACCGACTGAGCGGTGATCAGTCGTAGAAGAAGAGCTCAAGGTCCTCGATGGAACCCAGCCCGGTGAGGAAGGCCTCGGCCTTCGCGATCTGCTCTTCTGGTGGCGGTTCGCCCTTCACGAGCTGCCGCATCCAGATTTCTCCTTGCTCGCCGATCGTGTAGATGCCAGACAACAGCTCGGCCATGCCCGCAGGGCGCGGTGGGTGGACTCCGGCGACCGGCTGGAGTACCCACCCGCCTGACCGGGCAGCGAGCCGCAGCACCCCGGCCCAGTTCGCAATCCTCCCGATGCGCACGTGCCACGAGTCCTCGGTGAACGGCACCACCCGCCCACCATGGAGAGGGTTCGTGGCGGCCCCGATGTCCTTGATCACTTGCCGTTCCACGGCGTCACGGGCCCAGCGCCCTTCCTGCGCTTCTTCGATGGCGGCCTCCCACCACTTCCACCCACCCTGGGTGAAACCTCCGGATTGATCGGTCCCCGGCCTATGCGACTGCCGCACTGAGGGCTTCGCCCGAAGGCGGGAAGGCGTCGATGACCGCGGGCCTGGTGTCTGCCGTTGCGATGGTCCTGGTGGGTTCCTCGGTGGCGGATGCGGCGGTGCGGGACTACTCGTGCACCCCGCGGGAGTCGGACTCCGGGGCCGATGGTGGCGCTGCGGGTGCGTAAGTCGGGCGGCGCGGATCATGCCCACGGGTGGGGGACGGTTCCGCAGGGCGGAAAGATCTGGCTGGAGGTCAGGAAAGAGGGCGCCGCGATGCGGACGGCGCAGATGCGGGTGGCCCCGTACGTGGAGGGCACCAGCGGGACGGTGTCAGACCTACGCAATGCGGTGAGCCCGGATCACCCGCTGTGGCTGCCCGGGGGGTGGTCGGGGTCGTCGTGGACGAGCGTCCGCAGGTTCTCTTGCAGCAGCGGTCGGCGGCGGGGCTGTGGACTCCGTTGAGCGGGATCCTGGAGCCCGGGGAGGCGCCGGCGGCCGGGGTGGTCCGGGAGGTGGCCGAGGAGACCGGCGTGCGCGGGGTGGTGGAGCTCTTGGCGGCGTTGACGTCGTCCCCGCCGGTGCGCCAGGGCAACGGCCACCGCGCGCAGTACCTGGAGTTGGTGTTCGCGTGCCGTCCGGCCGTCCCGGACCAGGTACCGCGGGTCTGTGATGACGAGTCGGCAGAAGTCGGCTGGTTCGCGCTGAACGCCCTTCCGTCCATGAGTGAGCGTATGCGGGAGCTGATCGCGATCGTGGAGAAGGGCGAGGCCCAAGCCTGGCTCGCCGCGCCGTGACCGAGGGGCGAAGCCGCTCCAGCCCAATCACCTACCACCCGCACCATCCCACCCGCCCCCTCCGGCACAGCCTCCCGAGTCCCAGCAGGTCCACCATTCCTACGACCGGGTGGCGTCGGGGCCGTACCAGGCATACCGCTGACGCCACGATCCCCGTCGAGTAATGAGCCTGTCCAGCCCCGTCCGAAGCCGTGCGACGGGGTGCCGGCCCGGTATGACCTCCGACCGCACCAGGTCATGCGCGCGGACCTTGATGCCAACCCGAAGGCCAGGGCTTCGCCTCCTGTCCACCCTGCCCGGCCGGGGCAGTACGCTGCGGGGATGGATCATCCCGCCAGGCAGTACTACAACCCGCAGATCACGGCGGCCGAGGAACGTGACCTGCTGCGGCGGAACTATCTGCTGATTCAAACGGGTCAGGCCTCGCTGGGGCTCATCGGACCGGATGTTCTCGGTATCGCCGTCGAGCCTCGGCCGGAAGAGATCGTCCTCCACTTCGCCATCGCCGCACGTACCGCTGAGGTGGAGGAAGATCTCGAAGACATCGCCTTCGAGCTTGAGGTGTTCCTCGCCGGTGGCCCCGAACAGCGCTCGAAGATCACCACGGAACTCCACGTCGGCCATCCGCATGCGGCCTGGTTCAGCCCCCGCTACGCGGTGCTCTACCTCGCCAAGACCAAGACCAAGACCAAGGCCAAGACCAAGGGCGAGGCGGAGTAGCCGAGCTCTACACGCAATCGACGTCTGCCCGAGTCTCGGCTTTCACCGCACGGCCAGTGGATACCGAGCCCGGTGAGAGCGGTGGCGGTGCCGCCCGCGATGCACCCGTGCACGTTTCAGTGTCCCCGCTCCCCCCGCTCGCCGACGATGTCGACGCCTTCGCCGAGCGCGCGTACGGAGGCCAGGGACGCGCGGTGGACCGGCTTGCTCTGCGCGTCGATGCTGATGGCGAACAGGCGGAAGGTTCCGCGGCGCTCGGCGACGAGATGGTCTCCACACAGCAGGCTGACCAGACCCGTTCCGGCGGGACATGACGGCCGGCCTCCATCTCGTAGGGCTCGGCCTCGATGGAGGAGGCGGGCAGGAGATCCGCGCTGGCCAGGGCGCCGTCGGAGGCTTCGGTGACCTTCAGCTCGGCGGCGGTCTCGGGCAGCTTTCTCCGCGAAGGCCTCCGCTTCCTCGACCCACTGGTGGAACGTCATCACCGTGCGGAGGGTGTACGCGGCCGCGTGCTCCAGGAGGGCGGCCTGCAGGAGCGCGAGTCGGCGGCCCTGCAGTGCTTCCTCTGACAGCCCGAGCTCGAGGGAGGGGTCCTTTGAACTGGGGGTTTCCCTTTCTGGGTTGGCCTCGTGGGTGTTGATCAGTTCCCTTGGCTGGCCGGTCATTTTCGCTGGGTGGCTTTAGCCCTTGTAGCGGCATGGGTGTGTGTGCCCGTGGATGCCGAGGGTGGTCGTGAGGTGTCGTTGATGTGGGGGTGGAGCTGCTCCCGGCTCGTTGCTGGGTGCGGATCCATCCACTTGGTGGTGTGGTTGGGGAAGGCGGGGGGTGGTGCAGGCTGTGGTGTCGCCGATGGTCTCGCACGGGACGAGCACGTCACGGTCGATCACAATGCGGTCGGCAGGATGACAGCATGATCGAGCACGGGCGGCGATGAGGCTGCCTGGGCAAGACGGGCCGAGTGCACGCGACGCGGCTCTCAACGTTGTGGCGGGTCCTGGGATACGGGTCGATGGGACAGGGGGGACAGGGCCCTGCCGGATGTGGCGACGGGCGGCGTGGAAGCTTCTGGAGTCACTCCTGGGGAGGAGGCGGTGTCGTTGCTGAGGGTGGTGAGGCGTTGGTGAGGTCGGCGCCGTTGGCGGCGTCGCGCTCGGCGTTGTGGAGGCCGTGCCAGTCGAGGCACATGACGGTGGCGTCGTCGTCGAGGTGGCCGTGGCCGGCGTCGACGATCGCCCCGATGAGGGTGCGGGCGGCTTCGCGGGGATGGAGCGCGCGGGTGCGGATGATCAGGTCCGGCAGGTCGAGGTGCTCGGCGTTGCGCTCGAGCATGCCGTCGGTCAGCATGATCAGCCGGTCGCCGGGTCGCAGGTCCAGTGTTTGCACGCGGTAGGTGTTGGCTTGTGATGCGTGGACGTTGAGGCCGAAGGGCCGGTCGACTTTGGGGACGATCTCCTGTACCTCCCCGTCTCGCATCCGCAGCGGCCAGGGGTGTCCGGCGTTGACGAACTCGCTCTGGCCATCGAGCAGGCTGATGCGCAGCAGCTGGCCGGTGACGTAGCCCTGGCGGCCGTGGTCACGCATGGCCTGGTCGGCCTGGCGGGCCTGTTCCTCCAGGTCGGCGCCGGCCCTTCGTGCCCGTCGCAGGGCGCCCACCACAAGGGTGGCGAGCAGCGAGGCGTCGACGTCGTGGCCCATGGCGTCGGTCACGGAGAGCTGGACGGTGTCGCGGTCGATGACGTAGTCGAAGGTGTCGCCCCCCACGTGGTCGGCGGGTTCCAGAGCGCCGGCGACCGCGAACTGTGCCGCCTCACACGCCAGCGACGCGGGGAGCAGGCGGTGCTGGATTTCCGCGGCCAGGTTGAGGGGCTTGGTGCGCCGGCCCCACTGGTAGACGTCGGTGTGGGACCGGTTGGCGATGACGATGTACGCCAGCGCGTGCGCGGTCTCCCTGATCTCCCGCATCACCTCCGCGTCCGGTACCGCGGGCAGGAACAGTTCGAGGAGTCCGATGGCGTCCCCACGGTTGGTCACCGGGGCTACGACCCGTACCAGCCGACTCTCGCCTCTGTGTTCCACCTGCGGCTGCTGGGTGCGGATCACGTCGTCGTAGACGGTGCCGCGCAAAGAGATCCGCCGGGCCGGCTCGCCGGTCTCGACGCTGTCCGCCGCCCCCAGCCGTACGACCGAACTGCCGGTGAAGTCGGTGATCAGGAACGACACCGACGCGGCCCCGAGATGCTCCTTGAGCATGCGCGCGACCACATCGAGCGACTCCACAGGCGCGGCAGCCTCCGCGGCCTCCAACGCTCCCGCCAAGGTCATCGGCCTGCCGCGGCGGCTCCCGCTCACGGCAGGACGAGAGGCCCGCCCGCCATCCGGCTCTCCTGCGGTCACAACCACCCCTTGCTGCTCGATGCCGCCGGACGATTCATCCCGCGTGCGCGAAGGTCCGTGCCGAGGCGGCACCGGACGGGCCATTGCACCATGAGACGCCAGCCTCCCGTGGCCCGGCTGCGCCGCGGCTTGTCTCGGCCCATGCACGGCTGGGAGGGCGCTGGTAGTGCGTTTGCCCTGCCCGGCTGGCCACCGTCCGCCATGCCATCCGATTACCTCTGTGGCTGATGCCTGAAAATCTATGCTGGCTGGAGTAGACATTGGATGCTCGTGTAGTTATGGTTTCTCTCGTAATGCAGAGAGATCGCAGGGCCTGGCAGGGACGAACTGCCGGGCAGTAGTACATGCAGTTCCCGTAGTTGCACGACGCAGGACGGTGCGGTGGTGGAGTGTCGAAGCCAGGGCTTTTGCAGGACGGCGACGGGGCTGACGACCGGACCGGGTCGCCCGCAGTGATCAGGGGCGGCCAATGGCAGTACCGCTGTTGACGCAGGTGGCAGTACCCGTAAGTGCAGTACGCAGTACCAGCGGTACGAGCAGTACCCCGCAGTGAAGTCAGTGAGTGGTACCTCGGTGAAGGCGTCGGCTGCGGGCGCGCGCACCGGGAGGTTCGGCAGTGGGGTTCTAAGCCAGAGCAGATGCACGATGGGCGACGGGGCTGGCTGCCGGAACGTGGCGCTCTGTCAGGCCACGAGCAGCACAAGCGGTTCGCGGTACCAGAAGTAAAAGAAGTGCCAGCAGTACGCACGCAGTATCAGCAGTACGCAGTCCCCCGCTTGGTAAGTAGTGATCACCAGAGGGAAGAACGGAGGAGTTGAGGCGCCATCAGGATCGCCCGGGCCGGCAGGTTGGAGCCCGGGTACCGCAGGACATCGTGAGTGAGGTGGTCTC